>JAGTQZ010000005.1 GCA_018396705.1 Candidatus Bathyarchaeota archaeon | reverse complement strand
ATATCAGTGCTCCAGTTGGACATGCCTGCACACATCTCGGCTCTTTCCAGCCTTTGTCAAGGAGGTGGGCGCAAAAAGTACATTTCTGCGGAATTCTTCTCTCCTCATTCCAGAAAATAACGCCATACGGGCAAGCTTCGACTAACTGTTTCTGACCGAACGATTTTGCTGGGTCAATTATTATGATCCCGTCTAGCCTTTTGTAAATTGCACCGTTTTTTGCCCTGTCAATACATGGCGCGTTGTCGCAGTGCATGCAGGGTACGGGCATATATGCCACGCGCACATGGGGGAATTGGCCCCTCTCCCTTGTGAAAACCTGCATCCAGAAATGTCCATGCCTAGGTTGCGCTGACGAATATGGAGGATATTCGTTATCCCAGAATTCATCTTTACATGCAATGAAACAGTTGTAACATCCGTTGCATTTCGTTATGTCAACCACCATTGCCCAATTCGCCATTTACTGTCCCCTCCACTTCTCCACTTCCACTAGGCAAGAGTTAGGCGCCATACCGCAAGCATTTTTAGATTGATATCTTGAAGGCGTTAGTATGTTTAGACAGCCCCCACGGTCCACCGAGTTTGGATCACCGGGTTCACCGATTGGTTCATAGATGTTGCATGACTCCCATCCGTGGACAACACCCGGTCTGACTCTATGTGTTACTTTTGCCACGCAGAGGACGGATCCTCTATCATTGTATACCCTAACTATGTCACCGTCCTTAATTCCACGAGCTTCAGCGTCCAAAGGATTGATGCGAATAATCCAATAATAGTGTCCATCTTCTTTAAGCACCCTATGTTCTGGAATTTCGTTTATCCATGTTCCCTTACCGTCATGGTGCGTGTGATAGGAATATCGAGGGTGAGGAGTAACCATTTGCAATGGGTATTTTTTGGTAAGTTCGCTTAGATGCCCCTCCCATGATGGAATAAAGCGTGGCAGTGGTGGTCTCTCTTTATCATTTGGGTCAAAACGCATGAGGGTTTGTGAAACAAATTCTATTTTGCCAGTTGGTGTCGGCAAGCCAACCCGGTTAATTGGGCTATCCCGTGGAGCTGGACCCCAATCAGGTGTATCCTTTGGTCTGCCTTCATAGAACCAGCGTAATGCAGGGGTAGGCCTATATGGCTTAGGAAGTGGAACGACAAAGTAACCTTTTCTTTTGAATTCCTCCCATGTTATATATTTTGGCAGGTCGCTGACATCAAACATTCTTCTAACCCAGTCGAGCTCAGTCATGCCTCCTTCGGTGAATTCATCATAGAAACCTAATCTTTTGGCTATTTCAGCAAATATTTGGTAGTCAGATTTAGATTCACCCAGCGGTTCTATGCATTTCATCTGAAGAACAATAACTCTATGATTTGTCCCGCATGAAGAATGTGGTATGTATCCTGAACAACTAGCCCACTCACCTATATCCCAACGCTCAAATTGTGTACAAGCGGGTAATATGATATCTGCAAATTTTGTTTCTGGTTCATTAACGAACATTGTCTGGTTTACAACAAATTCCAATTTTGAGCTCCTGTACATTTGAGCCCATTTATTTGTCTCCGTCATGGTGCCAATGTAAGATCCACCGTACCTGTATAACATTTTCACTTCATTATAACCTTTCGTGGGATATGTAAAGGATCTAAACTGGCTTTCTATCGATTCACCGCTAAATCCTCTGGCTTTCCATTCGACAGGGGGATTTAATATTGCTTCCGGGAGTTTCAATCGGGGTATGTGCTGGAATATGCGACATACAGTGGGTTTCTTAACCATTCCTCTTCCAAGCAACTCAAAGGTCGCAGCTGTTTTGTCAGGATCTCCACAAATTCCACCTTCTGCGTATCCTGGGAAATAAAAGCCAGCATTGAATGGGGCTCCCTTTGTGGTTCCCCATATGTTAACTCCAGGTTTTCCCAGCCCTTGCATTGCAGCCAAAAGAACCATCATTCTGGCCCATTCATGCCCATAAGCTGCTCTGCAGGCACCTCCCCATCCACCTAACCCTCCGGCAGCCAACATCGTCCTTTTTGAGGCCCACTCTCTCGCCAAAGCTCTTATTTCTCTTGCGGGTATACCTGTTAATTCCTCAGCCCATTTTGGAGTTTTAGGAGTTTGATCTTCTTCTCCCAGAACGTATTTTTTAAACTCCTCGAAGCCATACGTGTGAGTTGCCACATACTCTTTGTCATACCTCTCCTCGGTGATCCAGACATATGCTATTGCCAGCGCAAGAGCAGTATCGGTTCCCGGTCGGGGAGCAAGCCATTTATCAGCAAACAATACTGCAGTATAGTTGTAATATGGATCTATGAAAACCATTTTCACTCCTAAATCTCTTAACCACTGCCGCCATGGAGCAGATTCGTATCCCTGATAGCCTATCGCGCGCGTTGAGTCCGGATCGGAGGACCAAAAAACAATCATTTCACAATTTTTCAATGCATCTTCCAACAAGTCGTACTGCTCCGGCACACCTAACCTCCAATAGAAACCCCAATGATGCATTGCACCCCAGTGCCATCCTTCCCAACTATCCGGATTATGTTCAACATACGTAAAACCTAGAAGATTGAAGAATCTATAGAAGGCGCTGTGTCGATATCCAATGTTTCCCCATTCATGATGGGATGAAGTTGTAGCTGCAATGGCTGCGGCACCATATTTCCGTTTTATACGTTGCATCTCGTTCGTGACTATTGTTAGGGCTTCCTCCCAACTAATACGCTCATACCCCGATTTGCCCCTGTTTTCTGGATGTCTATCACCGTCTGGATCAAAATCTACCCTCTTAAGCGGATAAAGCGCTCTTTCCGGAGAGTAAACCCTAGACCTGACGGTGTAAACATACGGAGCGAGCAAAGCTTTCCTTGGAGGAGAAAAACTCCTACCTCTAGCCTCAATGGTCCACGACTCAGCATCATCCGGCCCAAATATTATAGGAGTGACTCGCTTAATTTTCCCATCTTTAACATATACAAAAACAGGCCCACCGACTGTACAACTAGTAAAGATATTTGTTCCATCCTCAAGTTTTTTACCGAATTCCCTCTCGGGTTCGTGCAAGCGCTTTTCCTCCATTAAATTTAACTTAGTTTAATAATAAAACATTGTTATAAAACTTCTGATGTATGATATAGGAGATTCAATTAACTAATTTACATGATGAGTGAAGCACGTAAATGAGACAGAATCATAAGCCACCATCTAATACCAAACTTGATGGTTGCATGTTCTAGACATCACTGGTTGGTAGCACTTAACTTAAATAAAAGTGAAAACCTAAAAGTACTCACCCAAATTAACTGGGGGAGTAGTTAAATGCTAAAAGATTTAGAGTTGCCGTTCGAGCAAATTAACCGTCTCCTTGAACCTGGCTACTTGCCGTTTGAGAGCGGTTACATGCGTCTGTCCAATGGCTATTATCTTGTGGCGGTACTTACAAGGATGCCCTATTGCAAGAGGGAAATGATAGAGTGGTGGTTTGCGTATGGGTTATCTCCAAAGGAACACACGCAAATCTACAAACTTTGGCATCCAATAGATCATCTTTATGGCGCTTGGGACGACCAATGGAAACCTGGGCATTACATTGGGGCAAGCCACATAGTTGAAGAGACGTTAGGCGGCAAACCACCAGCTGCAAAATTAAGAATCCACTTCCAAGAACCATCAAAATTTTACGACACGTCAAGATTTGAGGAGGCGAGGGCAACCGCTATTTGTGCGCACTTGTTTTTAAGAAATGAAAAAATTGAGGTTGAAATTGGCCGTATGACTCACTTTGTTAGGGACAGAGATGTCGGGTGCGAAATGCGAAGCAGGTTCTGGCTAAATCCGAACTACGCGAACTACGAGATGGCCAAAAATCTTTTCCAACATTGTGTAGAGGAAATGAGAAACCTTGCCACAATTCTTCCATATTTATATGCTATTACAACCAATAAATGAAATAACTAGACGTACGCATTATCCCTTTTTCTGTCTTTTAGTAGTCAACAAAATATGAGGAAAGTTTTCATTTTATTCCCAGTTCAGATAGCTTTTCTTTTGTCGGTATCCCTGTTTCTTTGTCCCACCCTCTAGCATCGTAGTACTCATCTAACATTTTGTTTAAATCTTCAATACTGACCATTTGACCTTTTGATGGTCCTCCCGGTATTCCCTCTTCCATGAGTCTCGCTGGTAAGACGTCATCTTTCCTTGTGAATCCAGCCTTAACGTTGAATAACCTTGCAATATTATTCACTCTTTCTCCCGCTTTTTGCACTTCTTCAGCCTTTATCTCTAGACCCGTTAACGCCTCATAAAGCTCAGCGGTAAGCTCTAGGGCGTTCGCCGCTAATCCCATGTCAAATACGAACACGCAAAGAGGCATACAATCACAAACTGCTGTTCTGACGTCCTGATTCCATTTACATAGCCTGCCTTTACCTTCTATGGCTAATCTGTCAACCTTGTACGGAACTGGCACATTGAAAATTTCCTGTATCGCGTAGCCTCTATTGTGATCTGCTCCGGTGTATGCGGTAGCGTAACTTAATCCGTGAGCTTTTGCCCCTCTAACATCATATCCTGGGAGTTCCATGCCTTTGATGTGTAACGCGTATCTCTCAGAGCCTCTGCCGATTATTTTTGCTGCTTGTTTTACTCCTTCTGCCAATACGCTTCCGAAACCTTCTCTGAACGCTATCTTTCTAATCATCTTCAAGAAGGCTTCGTAATTGCCGAAGGTTAAATCTAAGCCGTCTACCTCATCTCGCGATAGAATGCCTTTTTCCACGAGTTCCATAGCAAATGCCACAGTAGCCCCTGTTGAAATAGTATCTAATCCGTATTCATCACATAATCTGTCAGCTGCTATTACCGCTGGAAAGTAGTTAACACCAACCATAGTTCCTAGACTATAGGTTGACTCAAACTCTGGGCCTTCCGTCATAAACCCGGCAAACGGGCCTTGCTTGACTAGTTTTACTTGTCCGCATCTCACTGGGCATCCATAACAACCAACTCTAGTGATTGTATAGGTTGATTGCGTTTCTCCGCCTAGAGTTTCTACCGGAGCAAAAATGCCTGTGGCTGTCCAGTTTTTTGCTGGTAAAATTCCTAATTCTGCAGTAACTTCCACCGTCATTGGGGTGCCCATTTTTGAAAAGGATGGATAAAGTACTGGGCTCTGTTTCATTAATTCATGCATTTTCTTGATGGCTTTTCTAAATCTGCCTTCATCAGCTGGTTTCACTTTATTTGTTCCTTTAACTGCTATAGCTTTCAGGTTCTTTGAACCCATCACAGCTCCTAAGCCCTTTCTTCCAGCAGCTCTCCTCTCGTTTATTATACAAGCATATCGAACAAGTTTCTCACCAGCAGGTCCTATACACGCGATCTTTGCATCTGGTCTGTTAAGTTTTTCTTTCAGTACGATTTGAGTGTCTGTGGTTGTGAGTCCCCACAGGCCAGATGCATCGCTAATGGTTACTTTGTCGTCTTCTATCCAAATATAGACTGGGGTATCAGCTTTCCCAGAAATCACCACTGCATCGTATCCTGCAAATTTAAGCTCCGCCGGAAAATACCCGCCGGAGAGCGACATCCCAACGGTACCAGTCAACGGAGACTTTGCCACAACTGCCATTCTGCTGGTGCATGGTGTCCCAGAGCCCACTAGCGGCCCGACAGAAAATATTAACTTGTTTTTCGGAGATAATGGGTCCTCTTTTGGATCAACTTCATCGTACAGGATTTTTATGCCTAGTCCTGCCCCGCCAATTACTGGGTAAACATAATCTGCATCAAGATTTTTTGTATACACTTCTCTAGTTGACAAGTCCACACAAAGTATTTTGCCAGCGTACCCGTGAGCCATTTTCAATGATCACCATTTTTAACATCCCATTGTTTTCATCTTCTAATAAAAATTTTCCTTACAGGTTTTCCCACCCATGTTAACGTATATTTAGTAAGGTTTTCGCATTCAAGTGGCATATCTTACTTTTTTCTTCTTCTGGTAATGGTAATGCTTTAACACGTTCAACAGCTTTCATTGAATCTTCATAAGGATAATCTGAAGCGAACAACACTCTATCACAGCCCATTACCTGAAGGGTACACATAATTGCAGGATTATGGAATTCGCCGCTTGTAGCCACGTACACATTGCTCTTAAAGTAATCACTTGGCTTTTTTGAGATTTTAATATCTACGTTTTTAGCAACCCATGGTCTTACAATTGGAAAGTCTAGACGGTTTAGTAGGAAAGGCATGGTTTCGCCAAAGTGGCCTAGCACAATCTTTAGATTCGGGTACCTATCAAAGATTCCACTCAGGATTAAACGCATCATGCATAGTGCTGTATCAAAGGTGAAACCGAAAGCTGGTCCAGCTAACGCATATCCATATGTATCACTGAGCACATCTATTGTTGGAACGGTAGGATGTAGAAATATTGGAACCCCTAACTTTTCTGCCTTTTCAAATATAACCCAGTATTTCTTATCATCAATGTAGGCTCCACGGATGTTAGAGTGAGTTTTCCACCCTCTAAGACCTAACTCTTTCACAGCGCGCTCAAGTTCATCAGCAGCCTCACCTGGATCTTGTGGGGCAAGTGCAGCTAATCCGACAAATCTATCTGGTTTTCTTTCAATAACTGAGGCAAGTTCGTCATTGACTTTTCTAGCAAGCTTTTTTCCTATTGAAGCTTCAAATTGTTCACATCCTGGAGCAGAGAGGCTGAGAACTTGCATTTTTACTCCAGCATCATGCATATCTTTGATACGTTTTTCATTCACGTCGAGAAGTCTTTCTAACAGTTGTTCGGTATGCGGCTCTTGCACGTGGGGAGTGTACCACAGCCAGTAGGTGCTCGTTGTTTCATCTTTTTTATATTTTGGGTGGTCCTCATTTTTCAGTAGAGTTTTAACATATTCTTTCGTGTAGAAGTGGGCTTCAAAGTCTACTATTTCCACACGTAACACCTTATTAATGATCATAACAACAAAATTGATTTTAAGGATAAATTTATTTACTTTTGCTTTAACTGTCTCTTCAAAAACTTTTAAGCAGCATTATAATAACGAATATCAAGACACTAGGGTTTGATATGGAAAGAGAAGCTATAACAATATTAGCTGATCCAGAACCTGTCAGTAAAGCTTACAGAGTCCGCAGTTATCGTAGTAGATATGCAAAACGCATTTGTAAGTCCTGGCGGAATGTTTGACATAATTGGCTTTGACTTGTCAAAATTTAGACGCGTAATCAAACCCACCAAGGACGTTTTAGATATTTCAAGGAAGCTGGGTTTAAAGATAATATATGTGAGGCATGTATACTCGCCAGATCTATCTGACGCTGGAAGTCAAAACTCCCCCAATTATTGGAAAGAATACAGCCTACTGTTAATGCGTAAAAGTCCGGAACTCAAGGATAAACTGTTAATCAAAGGAACATGGGGTGCTGAAATCATTGATGAAATTAAACCCTTGGCGGGGGATTTTATTATCGATAAACAAAGGTACAGTGGCTTTACTAACACAGAATTAGAGGACATACTAAAAAGTTTAGGTGTAAAATATCTGTTTTTCACTGGAATTGCTTTAAACATTTGCGTTGAATCCACAATTCGCGACGCATTTTCAAAGGATTTTTGGCCCGTTCTAATATCTGATTGCTGTGCAGCCACAGGGCCAAAATATACAAGGAGAGCAACTCTATGGAATATTAAACAACTTTTCGGCTGGGTTACCACTTCAAGAAACTACATTAAAGCACTTCGGGAATGTTAGAAAAAGATAAGGGAAATTTAGTTTTAGCTTAAGAGAAACATTTCTGCAGTTTCAGGTATTTCTGGGCTCTCCCAGTTGTAAATTATTTGCATTTCCCAAGGCCACTTTGTCCCTTTTACCCACTGGATAGCCACCGGTTTCACAACCACATAATGGTCTTTATATTGTATAAGACTTGAGACCGCCTGGTAACGTGCTTGTTGTTGAGGTGTTAACGGAGCCTTGAAATTGATAGGTCCAGCGATTGTATTCAAGTTTATGTTAGCCAAGGCTTCTTTTATTCTTGTTTTGTCAAGGCTTCCAGCCCTCTTAACAGCGTCTATCGCCACTTCAAGCACGCAGTGAGTAAGCCCTAAAACTGGTGTCCACTGTTTTTTACTGTAAGATTCCCAAGCCTCGATCAACTGGCTTGTGGTCTGACCTGTAATAGATGATCTGTAAGGATGATATCCTGACCACCATGTGTACCCTATTAGTCCATTAGGAAGATCGCCGCCGATTGCCTCAACCCATGACGGAAATAGTAAAGCCCTCGACATCGCGACGATTTTTGGCTTATAGCCCAACTCGTTACATTGTCTCCAGAGAGCCGCGAACTCCACAGAGCGCATGTTACCCGTTAGAATTTGTGCGTTAGCGCTCTTCCATGTATAAATATATGACGAATAATCAGATGTACCATATGGCACCAGTCCTGCGTCCACAATTGTGTACCCGCGTGCGGCTGCAACCCTATTTATTGATTCTGAATAGCCTCTGCCATCAGGGTCATCTGCATTGATCATGGCTACAATTTTGTTTACTTGCTCTCCTGCTGAATCAAATAAGTCAAAGAATAGCACCGCATAGTCTGGTTCAGCCAGACCTATACAGTATGACCATTCGTAGGGTCCGCCCATCAACCATGATATTATTATCGTTTGAGAAACTATGCAAGGTACTCCGTATTTTTCACATTGTGCGCTTATAGGATTGGTCATAGCTGGAGAGTACAAAGCCAACATTATATCAATGTTCTCTTTTGTTATTAGTTCGGCCGCTATGGTTGCTGCTTGGTCACTGTCGCTTTTGGTATCTCTCAGAATCACTTTTATGAACACTTTTCTGTTATACTCCGATAGGTGCACACCGCCTAACTCTTTATTAACATAATCCTCAACCTGCTGAACGACCCAAGGTGTGGTTTCTGCAAAACCAGCGAGCACTCCTGTAATAGGTGCTGGCCAGCCAATTTTGATATATTCTGGTCCGGAAGGTTGCATCAAAAAGTAGTATGCCCCAATAACAACAGCAGCCACCACAACTACAACGATGACGATTGTCGCTTGAACTTTTGTCATAGCAGCTGCTGTCCTTTTCATAACTTCAATCCCTCGCATAGAGTCTTAAAACGCTTGTTCTTTTTAAGTTTTTAGCAACAAAACTGACTATTATCCTCCACCTACTGGAGGAATAAATGAAACTGTGTCGCCATCTGCAAGTGTTGTGTTAATTCCATTGAAAAAGTCTATTTGTAGGCCATTAACCAGAATTGTTATTATTGGATTTAGTTTCCCGTTGGGTCCTATTAAGACGCTTTCAACTTTATCTCCATACCGCTCGATTAGAATTTGGATTAGATCTTTAATTGTTGCACCTTCCTTCAGTTTTAGCGTTAGCTCTCTTGCACCAAGCATGTCTTTTAGATGAAAAAGAGCTCGAATCTTGATTGTTATCAAGCTGACATCCTCAAGTTGTCAAGATCACAACTCACTTTAGGTCCTTTATTTTTCTTCATTGTTTTTAACTTATTGATTAAAGTAAAGTTTTAATATTTAATAAAGGTTTATCTGTCAAAGATTGTTCAACAGCATTGTCAGAGTGCCTGTAACATGCTTGAAGGGACTGGTCTGATAAAGCGTTTCGGAGCTTTGGAGGCCATTAAAGACGTAAGTTTTAAGGTCAATGAAAAGGAAGTTGTCGGCTTAATTGGACCTAACGGTTCTGGAAAAACAACCCTATTTAATCTCATTTCAGGCGTTTATAAACCGGATTCAGGCAAAATAAAGTTTATGGGTGAGGATATTACTGGCCTCCCGTCGCATAAAATTTGTCGAATGGGTATCGCGAGGACTTATCAACTTGTGAGACCATTTCTAAACATGAGCGTTCTCGAAAATGTGATGGTCGGCGCGTTATATGGGGCTGGAAATGGATTAAGTAAAAGTCGCAGTGAAAGTCTCGAGTATTTAAGGTTTGTTGGACTGGATCATAAGAAAGATGTACCTGCACGTAACCTTAACATTTGTGAACGTAAATTTCTGGAGATAGCGCGAGCTCTTGCTACAAAACCTAAAATCCTGTTGCTTGATGAACCATTAAGCGGGTTAAACCCAAAAGAGATCAATGATGCCAAAGACTTAATTAAACGGATCAGAGATGATTTCGGTGTTACCGTATTTTGGGTTGAACATATCATGAAGGCTTTGCGAGGCATTGTGGAACGCGTGATAGTTTTAAACTATGGAGAGAAAATTGCTGAAGGCTCCTTTGAGGAAGTCACAAGTAACCAAAGGGTAATAGAGGCATATCTTGGGGAAAAATGGGTAATCTAAGGCGATGCATATGCTTGAAGTACGTAACATAAACGTTTTCTATGGTGAATTGCAAGTCCTCTGGAATGTGTCCCTCAATGTTAATAAGGGAGAGATTGCGACATTAATTGGTTCTAATGGGTCTGGTAAGACAACTCTTTGTAAAACTATTATTGGGGTATTAAGCCCAAAAAGCGGATCAATAACTTTCCTTGGAAAGCGAATAGACAAAATTTCCATACCGGAAATCATAAGGCAGGGGATAACCATCGTACCAGAAGGTAGGAGGATTTTTGGCCACATGACAGTGAGAGAAAACCTTGAGCTTGGTGCATATGCTTCAGAAACAAGAAAGGAATTAAAGGACGCTCTTGAATGGGTTTTCAACCTTTTTCCTATACTTAAGGAAAGGCAATCTCAGATCGCCGGATGCATGAGTGGCGGGGAGCAACAAATGCTTGCCATAGCACGGGGTTTAATGTCTAAGCCTAAGCTTCTGATATTGGATGAACCTTCGTTAGGGCTTGCTCCGAAAATAGTGATAAAAATATATGATATTATAAATAAAATACGCGATGAAGGCGTCACTATTCTTCTCGTCGAACAATATGCAGACCGTGCGCTTGCAAACTCAGACAGAGGTTTTGTTCTTGAGAATGGCAGAATAGTGATTGATGGTCCATCCCAAACACTCCTTAAAGACGAACGTGTCAAAAAAGCCTATCTGGGTGAGGAATAAAATGGATGTAAACATTTTAAACATTATAAACTTGCTATTCAACGGTTTTCTGCTTGGAGGACTTTTTGCTCTGGCAGCTTTTGGTTTATCTGTGCTTGCTGGAATAATGAGAGTTATAAATATAGCACACGGTGACTTTGCAATTTTAGCCGCGTATTTGTCATTTACTATAATGGACTTTCTGGGAATGGATCCGCTTCTAAGCATATTGATTGTTGCACCGATAATGTTTGCTGTGGGATATTTGTTCCAAAAGTTTACGATAAATAGGGTGCTTCCGATGGGTGGGAATCAACCAGTCTTGGTAACCTTTGCCTTAAGCATTGTAATACAAAATATTCTGCTTTTAGTGTTCACTGCAGATGCCCGAAGCATAATTCCAAGCTACATGCTTATCAACATTGATGTATTGGGCTTGAGCCCCTCTCCACGTTATCTCTTAGGTTTCGTTTCAGCTTTAATAGTGTTCATTGCTGTTTTCTTGTTTTTCAAGAAAACTTATCTAGGCAAAGCTATGCGGGCTGTGCCATTTGATCCAGAAGCTGCTAAGATGCTTGGAATAAAATCTGAAGTTGTTTACAATTATGCCGCTGGATTAGCCTTACTGGTTGTTGGGATTGCTGGTGTGCTTTTAGGTATGACCTTCACTTTCTATCCAGACACGGGCCCTACATACGTGTTGTTGTCTTTTGGAGTTGTTGTTATGGGAGGTTTAGGAAGCCTTAAAGGCTCTCTTGTTGGCGGTTTTATCATGGGTGAAGCATTAGTTTTTGGAGGCTACTTGTTTGGATCCCGCTTCCAGTTGATGTTCTGTTACCTTGTAATCTTGGCAATTCTTTACCTGAGGCCTCAGGGAATTTTTGGAGGGAAACTATAAGATGATTCAATTTAGAAAACAGCATATCTACATAATTGTCATACTTGCTTTAATGGCATCGCTGCCTCTTTGGGTTGGTGGATTTTTAAGAGACGCTTTAATACTGATATTGCTGTATTTGGCAGCTGCTGAAGTTTGGGGTTTTATGGCTAAACATGCGGGGATAGTATCTCTCGGTCAACAGATTTTTATGGGTGTTGGAGGCTACACAACAGCTGTTCTCGTCATGTATTATGGAGTGCCGATGTGGACAAGTGTAATAATCGCTAGTTTAATTGGAAGCCTGCTGGCGGCAGCGTTATCTTTTCCGCTTCTGAGATTGCGTGGCGTTTACTTTGCAATAGGCACCTTCCTTGCTGCTGAGGTTATTAGACTCTTCTTTAACGGCTGGGAATTCGTTGGTGCTGGTAAAGGATTAGTTTTTAGAGAAGCCTATTATGTTTCAACAGTTATCCTGTACTATCCTGCCTTAGTTCTGGGAATATTCTCGATTTTCCTTGTATATTTCCTTTACCATTCTAAACTAGGGTTCGGTTTAAGAAGCATAGGCGAAGATGAAGATGCTGCTTTAGGTTTAGGAGTTAACACTTTCAGGTGTAAGGCGCTGTGTTTTGTTTTAGCGTCATTTGTAACAACTCTTGTGGGGGCAGTTAACGCTATCCACCACACATATTTACATCCCACGTCCGCCTTTAGTATTTCTTGGACTGTAAATTTCCTTTTTGTTGCTGTTATTGGTGGAGTTGGTACGATATTTGGTCCCATTATAGGCAGTGTTATATTCGTGACGCTTGGATATTTACTCTCCCAGTATATCGGTCTCAGCCTTCTGTTAGAAGGGATCATTGTCTTAGCAATCTTGCTGATGCTTCCGGAGGGAATATGGGGAGTTATTTCAAGAAAACTTAGGTTGAAGCTAAAGCCACCGCTCTAACATCTTTTAAGATTCCCCTACACAGCGGAAGTCTGTGAAGAAAAGATAATTTTACAAAAACGTATAGTCCTAATGTGAATTAAAAATAAATGAATGTTAGAAATCATTCTCAGAATAGAAAAACTATTTATTAAGAAAGTAGGGTAAAAAAGGGGGAATCTCCATGTTTGGGAAAGATTCGGAAATTCGAAAGATTGCGGTCATTGGTGCGGGGATCATGGGGCATGGTATCGCTCAAACATGTGCATTGACCGGTTATCAGACAACAATTACTCGGAGACGCCGAGAGCTTTTTAAGGAGACATACGACCAAATAAAATCCGGTTTGGAGTTTTTAGTGAGGAATGGAATAATTACACAGAAAGAGGTGGAAAAGGCCCTTTCCAGAATAGAATTCAAAGAAACAATCTCTGAAGCTGCTAAAGATGCCGATTTTGTCATAGAAGCTGTTGTTGAAAATATGGATTTGAAAAAGAGCATCTTTAAAGAATTAGACGATACGTGTCCTAAACACACAATCCTCGCTTCAAATACATCGTCCTTCAGTATAACGGAACTGGCTTCCGTAACTAGCAGACCTGACAAAGTTATCGGAACCCACTGGTGGAACCCCCCACACCTTATGCCATTAGTTGAAATAGTTAAAGGAGAACGAACTTCGCAAGAAACCATTGAGATTACAAGAGATCTAATTACAAAGCTAGGCAAAGTGCCAGTTGTATGTAAAGATTCTCCTGGATTTTTAGGCGTAAGACTTCAAGCAGCCCTTGTTATAGAAGCTATCTCAATGTTGGAGCAAGGACTTGCATCCGCCGAGGATATAGATACTGCTGTAAAGATGACCCTTGGGTTGAGGCTTCCAATTCTTGGTCCGTTGGAGATAGTGGATCTTGGAGGCATGGATACCTTCCTTTATGCGTACACGTATCTTTACAACACTCTAGGAGACAAGTTTAAACCTCCAAACCTTCTTAAACATAAAGTGGAAACGAACGAGCTCGGAATCAAAACAGGAAAAGGCTTCTACGATTATACAAGCAGGTCGATAGAGGAAGTGGTGAAACGGAGAAACGAATGGCTCATAGAGCAACTAAAAAGCAGAGGATTACTTAAGTTTAGAGAACAACAATTTAGAGAACAACAATAATTAATTGGAAACGGTGATAATCTTTTAAAACATTTTTTATAATTCCTTACTCCAAATTTTTCTGAAAGATCTTCCGATGAAATGCATCGCTCTAAAATAAACGTTTTTAAGCCTTTTTGTTTACAAGATTGGGTAGGTGTTAAGCATATGGCTTGGAATTATAACGACCCTCGAGAGTATTTAAGATTAGTTCGAGCAGGGGAATTACCTCCACTAATAATATCTGTAGCCTTAACAGGCGGTGTTCATGGAAAAGAGGTTAACCCAAATTTGCCTGAAACTCCGGAGGAGCAAGCTCAGCAAGCCTATGAAGCGTATAAAGCCGGAGCGTCTATCGTTCACATTCACGCGAGGGATCCCAAAAAAGGTTATGCTAGTCCCTCCATTGATCCAGAAGATTACCGTAAAATAAACAAGAAGATTAGAGAATTATGTCCTGACATAATAATTAACAATACAACGGGAGGGGGACTTGGGCAATTAACCACCGAAGAGAGGATGAGGTCCCTTGAGGCCGACCCGGAGATTGCTAGTCTTAATATGGGTCCTCTCGCTTGGAAGATGCTTTTGAAGAAGAGAGAGCCCCCGCTTTCTGGAAGACCTGAGGACATAATGATGGATAGTGTTTGGCCGCCAACTTTCTCTTGGAGGGAAACTGAACTATATGCGCAAAGAATGTTGGAGAAGAATATTAAACCTGAACTAGAGGTTTATCATCAAGGACAATTCCAATTGGTTTATAATCTATTGGAAAAGAATCTCATCCGTCCACCTTTCCTCTTCCAGTTTGTTATGGGTGCTCCGAGTGCGGTGTTGCCGACACCTCAGAATTTGATGTCAATGTTGTATCATGTTCCTCCAAACTCGGTGGTCAGCGTAATAGGTATCGGTGCTTTTCAACTTCCTCTTGCGACAATAGCTATTGCTATGGGGCTTCACGTAAGAGTAGGTCTCGAAGATAATATATTTTACCGGAAAGGAGAATTAGCTAAAAGTAACGCGCAACTTGTTGAAAGGATTGTTAGAATTGCCAAGGAATTGGACCGTCCAATAGCGACGCCAGCGCAAGCAAGAGAAATGCTTGGATTACCCAAGGAGCCTAAGAAATATTAATGAAAAGTTTTAAAAGCAGAACATAGCGGATAATTCAGAAAGGTGTCGATATGAAGAAGGTAAAATTGGAAGAGGCTAAACCATATGCAGCAGCAGGTCACTTTAACATGGTTGCCCTGCGACTTCAACATAAAGAAACCACGGGTGTAGAGAACTTCTGGGTTGGTCTCTCACACTTCCTTCCAGGCGGGGGAGCAGAAATGTCCGCAAGCGATTTCGAAAAAGTTTACGTGATGCTTTCTGGGAAGGTTACTATAACAACTGAAGATGGTAAAGAAATAGTGCTAGAGCCTTTTGACTCTCTCTACATACCACCGGGTGAGAAGCGTTACTTAATTAACAAGACAAATATGCCTGCGAGCATGCTGGTTATTTGCAGCTATCCGAAAAGCGGTGGCAAAAAATGAATGCTTCATTCACGTCATCTGAAGAATATGAACGTGTATTGGAAGAGCGCATAAAGAGCGGTTCAATGGGTTTCCAAAAGCTCTTTGACTTGAAAGATAAAGTTGCCATAGTTACGGGTGGAAGCGGGGGTTTAGGGAGGCCAACGGCCTTAGGTCTCGCAGATTTTGGCGCAAATGTGGTGGTAGTGGCTAGGGATCTTACAAAACTTGAAAAAGTTAAGAGTGAAATCGAGAAACTCGGACGAAAATCCATGGCAATCAGTTGTGATGTAACAAAGCCTGAGGAAGTTAAAAATATGGTCAAACAAGTGGTGGACAATTTCGGAAGAATAGATATACTGGTAACCTATGCTGGAATGAATATTCCAAAACCAGCTGAAGATTATCCATTTGAGGATTGGAAAAAAGTCATGGACGTTAACGTTAATGGGGTGTTTTTAACATGCCAAGAAGTCGGCAAAGTTATGATAAGGCAGAGAAGGGGAAAAATAATTAATATTTCATCGGTCAGAGGGGTCTTCGGCATGCCGAGAAACTACATCGCTTACTGCACTAGCAAGGCTGCTGTAATAATGATTACCAGACAATTAGCTTGTGAATGGGCTCCTTTCAATATTCAAGTCAATTGTATAGCACCGACAGTTGTGGCAACCCCACTCACTGCACATATAATGCGTGACCCAGAACTTTCTAAGTCAATGCTTTCTAGAATCAGAATGGGCCGATGGGCATATCCTGACGACCTAATAGGTGCGGTAGTGTATTTTGCTTCTGATGCGTCAAATTTCGTAACGGGGCAGGTGCTTTTCATAGACGGTGGAGTAACAACATGGGCTTAAACGTTGTTTCAGTATATCTAAACTAAATTTGCGTTAATTTTTTATAACACCTTTTTTCTACGATAATATGGGGGACTTTGGGAAAACTATTATGGCAACCTTCTAGTGAACACGTGGACAAGTCAAATATTGCCCAGTTTATCAAGTTTGTTGATGAAAAGTATGGTCTTGAAATAGACCCGCATGCAGAAGGCTCCTACTTCCATCTTTATGACTGGTCAATAGAAAACTTACACAGTTTTTGGGCGGCCGTTTGGGAGTTTGTTGGAGTAAAATATTCTGAACCCTACACTAATTTAGTTGATGATTTAAGGAAGTTTCCTGGTGCAAATTGGTTCGTGGGAGCGAAATTAAATTTTGCAGAGAACCTTCTTAGGTATACTGATAATCATATAGCATTCATATCAAAAAATGAAATGGGTGAGCGTGTTAGGATTACTTATAGGGAGCTCTATAGGCTTGTTGCACGGTTAGCAAACTCGCTACGCGAAATAGGAATCACTCCGGGAGATCGTGTTTGTGCATATATGCCAAATATAGTTGAAACGAGCATTGCTATGCTTGCCGCTGCTGGTGTTGGCGCCATTTGGGCTTCATGTGGCATAGAATTAGGAACTAGTGCGGTAATAGACCGTCTTGGTCAAATAGAACCCAAAGTTCTTTTCACAGTGGATGGCTACCTCTATAAGGGGAAAAGCTTTAACACTTTGGATCATGTTAAGAAAGTTGTTAATGATGTTCCATCGATCAAAAAAATTATAGTGGTTCCATATCTGCAGGACAAGCCGGACATAAGCCTGATTCCTAACGCGGTTCTTTATGAGGATTTTTTATCATCAACGGAAAAAGCTTCATTTAGACAGGTTTCATCTAATCATCCTCTCTACATAATGTTTTCTTCAGGGACGACTGGTAAACCCAAATGCATGGTGCAAAGTTGCGGCGGAGTACTTGTAAATCATTTGAAAGAGCTAATTATACATAGTGATTTGAAGCGTACTGATCGGATAACGTATATAACATCGCCTAGTTGGATGATGTGGAATTGGCTTATGAGCGGATTAGCAACTGGAGCAACAATAATTCTCTATGATGGTAACCCCAATTATCCTGATTGGAGGACATTGTGGAAAATTATTGAAGACGAGGAAATATCCATCTTTGGATGTAGCGCAAGTTACATCAATTATTTGAGAGGAGTAAACGCTGAGCCTGGGAAAGAGTTTAACCTTGCATGTCTCCGTGAAATATCCCAAACGGGCTCACCCCTCTCAGCGGATGGTTTCGAATGGATCTATGAAAACGTCAAAAAGGATCTACATTTCAACTCAATATCAGGCGGCACAGATATTAATGGGTGCTTTGCTATCGGGTGTCCCATCCTTCCAGTCTACGCAGGCGAGCTGCAAGCTCCTGGCCTTGGAATGAAAATAAAAGCCTACGACGCAAGAGGTGAACCCATTTGGGACAAAGAAGGTGAGCTTGTATGCGAGGCTCCTGCTCCTTCGATGCCCCTTTACTTCTGGAATGATCCAAATAACGAGAAATATTTAGAGGCATACTTCACGTTTTATCCTGGAAAAAACGTTTGGAGACACGGTGACTGGGTTATATTTCACAGTGATACCAGGGGAATTACAATTTTAGGGAGATCCGACGCCGTTTTAAAACCATCAGGCGTGCGTATTGGAACAGCTGAAATATACAACGTTGTTGAGAGGCTACCTGAAATAGCTGACAGTTTGGCTGTGGGACAAAACTGGAAGGGTGATCAACGAATTATTCTTTTTGTAAAACTTAAGCCTGGTTACACGTTAACAGAAGATTTGAAGAGCAAAATCAAGAACGCCCTGCGTGAAGAGGCCTCTCCAAGACATGTTCCAGCGATAATTATAGAAGCACCAGATATCCCGTACACATATAACATGAAAAAAGTCGAAATAGCAGTTTCAAACATCATAAACGGCAGACCTGTCTTCAATAAAGACGCTATAGCTAATCCGGAGGCGCTAACCTATTTTGAGAAAATACTTCCAGATCTTCAAAAAGAAATTTAAGGTTTTGTGAAAATTCCTGCCCCCCACGGATCCAGAAATTCTAATAAAAAGACATTTTTCTTTCTTTTATAATAAAAATTCATTTTCAGCTGCATCAATCACGTAACGCTTAAATATTTCATAACCATCCAGTGTGTCCTTTCTGAGCACGGGGATTCATATGGAAGTTATCGAAGAAGGCAAGGCTGAGCTTTTGGGTTGGGTTGATCCCGAGGAGCATCGTGCGTGGGTTAGAGCGAATAAAAGTTCTAGGATGGAAAGCAAGGTTATGGATATTCGTGAAGCAATATCAAAGTTCGTGCAGGACGGTAGTTACATTGCATCAGGTGGTTTTGGTCACGTACGAGTTTCAATGGTGGCAATATACGAAATCATAAGGCAAAGAAAGAGGAATTTAATAGTTGCAGGAAAAACGTCAGTGCATGACCTTGACTGTCTTATTGCAGCTGGGTGCGTAAGTAAAGTAGAAGCTGGCTATTCCTTTGGACACGAAATGCGTGGCTTGTCACCGGCTTCTAGACGAGCTGTTGAAACTGGTAGAGTTAAGGTTGCTGCAGAATGGAGCAACGCTGCACTTCAATGGAGGTTTAAAGCTGCAGCTTCAGGATTACCTTGGATTCCAGCTTATATAATGATGGGTACCGACACATTCAAGCATAGTTCAGCAAAAATTGTTAAGGATCCTTTCACTGGTAGACCTATATGCCTCATTCCCGCATGCTTTCCGGACGTAGCGATAATACACGTTCATCGATGCGATGAATATGGCAACTGTCAAATAGATGGCATACTGGTAGAGGATTTTGAACTTGCAAGAGCCGCTAAAAGACTAATAATAACCACTGAGGAAATAATCCCGCATGAAAAAATTAGGGAGGAACCATGGCGAACTTGTATACCATACTTCTACGTAGATGCAGTTGTTGAAGCACCTTTTGGTTGCCATCCATGCAATATGCCAAACCGCTACTACTTTGACGAAGAACACATCGCTGAATACTTAAAAATGACACGAACAGAAGAGGGAACAAAAGAATACTTTGATAAATATGTTTACGGTGTTTCTGATTTTGATCAGTACCTTGAGCTTGTTGGAGGTATAAAGAAGCTGAATTACCTCAAGAAGCTTGAACAAGGAAGAGCAAAATTCGTTTATCCATGGGTTACATCTTGAACGGAGGGTGAATGCGATGTCAAAGCCAAAATATACATTAACCGAAATGATGATAGTATCAGCTTCAAGACTCTTAGAAGATGGCAAAACAGTTTTCACCGGTACAGGCATGCCAATACTTGCTGCACTTCTTGCCAAATGCACCCACGCTCCAAAATTAGCTATCATTTACGAAGCTGGAGGTATGTGTCCAGATAAACCCCCAACAATACCTCTCTCCGTAGGTGATTCGATGACCACTCATAAAGCTATTATGGCAGCCAGTATGGACTACACTATGTGTTTTATTCAGGCCGGCTATGGTGAATACGCTTTCCTCGGGGCTGCTCAAATAGATATGTATGGAAACATAAACACAACCGTCATCGGACCCTATGAAAAGCCCAAAGTTAGGCTTCCAGGAAGCGGCGGAGCAAACGACTTTGGCTCTCTATGCTGGAAAACGATAGTATTGATGAAACAAGACAAACAACGTTTTGTAAGAAAACTTGATTTCCTAACAACACCAGGGTACCTCACTGGTCCGGGTGCAAGGGAAAAGGTAGGATTACCCCGCAATACCGGACCATGGAGAGTTGTCACACAGCTGGGAATCTACGGGTTTGACAAAGAAACCAAGAAAATGAAATTGATATCAGTACATCCCAACGTAAGTGTTAAAGATGTACAAGAAAATAGTAGTTTCCCCATACAAATCCCCGATAAGGTTGAAACCACACAGGAACCGACAGATAAAGAGTTAGCAATATTAAGAAGTTTAGATCCTTATAAGGTTGTACTTCGCAAGTAGCTGGAAGAGGAACACGCTTAACAGTTGGAACTGTTAGAAGTTAATTAAAAATTTTGTTTTGGAGAAAATTTTTAAGCGTCGGGTTAAAACTTAAAAGAACCCAAGGAGGATTGATTAATATGAATTCGGAATTTGCAAAACGTATACCATCATTGAGGTCCTACACCATAATCTTGCCAAAACAGGTAATAGTTGGTGTGAATTCCGTTGAAAAAATCGGTGAGGAAGCAAAGAAATTAGGTTCAAAAGCGCTTTTGATAATGGATCCCATCATTGCTAAAGGGAATATTGCAAGTAAAGTTCAAGAACTTTTAAAGAAGAATGGACTACGCTACCACATATTTGATGATATTGAGCCTGAACCGAGCGTCGAAGCACTGAATAAAGCTTTGTCTTTCTCAAAAGATAAAGACTTTGATATCGTTATAGGGATCGGAGGAGGTAGCACCCTTGACATTGCCAAAGCGACGGCCGTAATGGCTGTAAATCCAGGTACCATCGAGGATTATTTTGGATCGGGAAAAATTGAGCGCAGATTAAATCTGATTTTATCTCCAACAACTGCTGGGACTGGCAGCGAGGTTTCAGCCTTTTGCATACTCACAAGTAAGGGAGAGAAAAAAATAATACATAGTCCGTTGCTTCTCCCTGACGTCGCAATTGTAGACCCTATGTTAACTATAACTATGCCTTGTAAGGTGACAGCCAACACTGGTTTCGACGCTTTAAGCCATGCAATAGAATCAATGTTATCTGTGGATTCCAATGAGTTCACGGACACTTTAAACCTAGGAGCCATCAGACTTATCGGTAAATACTTCAGAATAGCCTATCACCAAGGTTGGAACATTGAAGCAAGAAAAAGAATGGCTATTGCTGCAATGATTGCGGGGTTAGCCTTCACAAACACTGGCCTAGTTATTGGACACGGAGTTGCCATGCGCCTAGGCGAGAAAATGCATATTCCACATGGAGAGGCGTGCGCTCTTGCTTTGCCATACGCTATGGAATACAACTTGCCAGTTGCAGCAGAAAAACTCGCGATGATAGCATCTGCATTGGGCGAAAACGTGTCCGGGCTCAGCGAAGAGGAGGCTGCTAATAGAGCTGTTCAATGGGTCAGAAATAGAGTCAAGGAATTCGGTTTGAAGGCTAGTTTGAGGGAATATGGTATTGAAAAGGATAAAATTGGTGAACTAGTCAAAGATTTCCTTGAAAAGAGCCTCTTCGAAATAAATTGGAATCCAAAAGAAATAACCAAAGAGAGCTTGTTTAATTTTTATGAAAAAATGTGGACCGGTGTGTAGCGAGTAACACGTAACCTTGGGGACCGAAAATGAAGTTTGGCATAAGCCCTGCCCCTTGCGTATGGTGGACAAAACTAGAAGAGCTTGAAAAATGGGCCCAAACAGCTGAAAATCTGGGGTACGACGCTATTCTAATACCCGACCATTACGCATTCCCATCACCACCGTTTCCTTCAGACAAGCTTGTAGACACGTGGACTACGCTCTCATATGTTGCTGCTAAAACCACTAGGATTCGGCTTGGAAGTATGGTAAGTCCAATACCTCGATGGATCCCGAGTCAGTTGGCCAAAGTTATAACAATGGTTGACATATTGTCAAATGGTAGAACCATCGCTGGATTAGGTGCCGGATACTATCGAGATGAATTCGTGAATTATTCGCCCAGTGGCATTTTAGATGAACCACGAGTCAGATTTGAGAAATTTCTAGAGGGACTTCAGATAATGCTTAAGCTTTGGAGTGAAGAAAAAGTTACATTTAAAGGGAAGTATTATACACTGGTCGATGCGACACTAATGCCCAAACCAGTTCAAAAACCACATCCGCCTTTGTGGTCTGGGGCGCAACGAACCCGCATGATAGAAGTCACCGCAAAGTACTTTGATGGGTGGATACCACACACCTTTAAGTGGGAATGGGTTCTTGATATTGGTTCTAAAGGAATATCTAGTCCAGAAGAATACAGCGTATATGTTGAGCGAATCAAGAAGCTACTGCGGAATTTTGGAAGGGATGGACGCAATTTTACTTTTGGAGTTTTAGGTGAATTAGATTTTGACATCAAACGTTTAGAAAGGTATTCAGACGCCGGCTGTCAATACGTTGTGGTTGAGATAGCACCGTCTACTAAACCAGAGCAGTATTTAGAACTAACCAAGAAATTTGCTAAAGAAATCATGCCGTCCTTCATATGACACAAACAGATTACGGAATTGTTAGTACGATAAATCTTAAATCCGTTAACTGCCTATAACACTAAAAGGTGATAAAATTTGGGTGTTCTAAATAAGGAGGTTATAAAAAAACTACAAAGAAAATTCTTTATAATCGATGTGCATGCGCACATTGGTGAAACAGTGGGTGTCGGGGTATTCCTGCCAGAGTACATAAAAGTAACTCCTGAGGACCTCATTAAAAGGATGGATTATAACGGGACAGATATGGCGGTAATATCCCCTCTAGTTGGTTATCCTGCTCCCAATGGCATTAAGGATACTATGCGGCAAAATGACACTATCGCAGCGGCCGTCGAGAAATATCCTGATAGGTTTCCATGCGGTTTGGGGATTGTAGACCCATATGAGGTTGATAAAGCGATAGAAGAAGTTCACAGAATAATGGGTGATCTTGGGCTTAAGGGGCTATCCTTTTACATGATGTACCAGGGTACCTATCTTAACCATCCACTGATCGTTAAAATATTAAAAGAGTTGTCAAAATACCCGGGAGCTATTGTTATGGCGCATACGCATGTCGTTATCCCCGGAGAGCCTTGGAGACTCGGCGAGTTGGCGGAACGCTTTCCGAACTTGACATTTATTAGTGCCCATCCCCATGTTGAGGTTGGCCAATTGGCTCAGCATTTGCCATTCTGTAAAAGACTCAAAAACTTATACGTAGATACGGCCCTGTGGATTCCAGAGGATGAAACATGGTTGACTGCGAAAGCGCTCGGAGCTGATCGAATATTATATGGAGGAGACATAGGTGGAATATCGCAGATATCTTTCGGCCTGTTGCAATTGTTGTTGACGGATATCTTTACAGATGAAGAGTTAGAAAAAATATTTAGCAAAAATGCGGCCAAAATTTTTGGTATCAAAATCTAGATACGTTACTTTCTCATTCTTTTTTCTTGTGACGTAGCAGAGAGTAGAATTTGCTTTTATTTCCATGGTGACTTAAGGCAAAACATATAAGCTGTATATACTCTAAACTTGTTCTATCTCTGAAAGCGGGAAGGGTTGATTATGACTATCCAGTATGGCGGATATATGGGTAAGATCTTAAGGGTGGATTTGTCTCGGCAAAAGGTTGTTGTGGAAGAGCTGAAGAAAAGCTTCGTGGACATGTTTATTGGAGGCAAGGGATACGCATACTTTCTCTACAATTCCGTGGAGCCTAAGATTGACCCTTTTGATCCATCCAATAAAGTGATTTTCGCAACGGGTCCTCTGACAGGGACTACAGCGTCTGGATTTGCAGGGAGGCATGTTGTGATAACAAAGTCGCCCTTGACATCACTGTTCTTAGACACTTACGCTGGTGGGTTTTTCGGTGCCAGACTGAAATTTTCAGGATACGACGCAATTATAATAGAGGGTAGGTCAGAGAAACCAGTCTTTCTATGGGTACATGACGGCGAAATTGAAATCAGAAAGGCTGAACATCTTTGGGGAAAGATGACAGACGAAACAGAGGTTATGGTTAAGGAGGAGATAGGCGAGAAAGAGGCAAGTGTAGCGCGTATAGGGCCCGCCGGTGAGAAACTTGTAAGGTTCGCCTCAGTTATACATGATGAGGGAAGAGATGCTGGAAGAGGTGGTGCCGGAGCAGTTCTTGGCTCAAAAAGGTTGAAGGCAATAGCCGTAAGTGGAACGTCTAAACCATCCGTGGTTAACCCTGAAAAACTGGAGGAAGCCTACAAGAACATTAAGGATATGATTAAGAAAAATCCTGCAACAGCGGAGGTTTTGCCAAACTTTGGAACACCAGGCTTCGTAGGCGTTGCAAATGCCCTTGGAGGCTGGGCTGTTAAATGCTACACTACTGGCGTCTTTGAGGGAGCTGACAGCCTAAGCGGAGAATACATGAAAGAGAACTTTGTCGTTAAAAGAGCGTCTTGTTTCGGTTGCACTATAGGCTGCCGTAAAATATGTGAAATCAAGAGCGGCCCATATGCCGGAACTAAACTTGACGGCCCCGAGTTCGAATCAATATGCTTGTTAGGCGCAAATTGCAGTGTATCCAGCCTCGAAACGGTCGCCTATGCTGCGTGCTTGTGTGATCAATACGGGATGGATACTATATCAACCGGCTCTGTTATATCCCTTGCTATGATGCTTTGTGAAAAAGGAATATTGAAAGCCGAAAACCTTGGAAAACTTAAAATTGGTTTTGGAAGCGGAGAAGCCTTAATCAATTTAGTTAAAAGCGTTGGAGAACGAACTGGTCTCGGAGATATACTGGCTGAGGGCTCAAAAAGAATGGCTGAAAAACTAGGCAAAGAGGCAGAGTACTATGCATCTCACGTGAAAGGTTTAGAATGTCCAGCGTGGGATCCTAGAGCTTTCTGGGGACACGCTTTATCGTTGTCGATAGGTGATAGGGGGGCTTGCCACACCCACTCGGCAACCCTTGGTCTGGAAATAGGTGGTGTGCTGGACAGGTTTAGCATAGAAAACAAAGCTAAAAGCGTCAAAGAAACCGAGGAGTTAAACGCTGCAAACGACACATTGATTCACTGTATATTCTGGACGCATTTTGTTCCATGGCTTCCCGAGTATTCCGCTGAAATACTAAACGCCGTCACTGGAATGAATATGGATGGAAAACGATTCATAATGGTCGGAGAAAGAATACTCAACCTGACGAGGATGTTCAACGTTAGGGAGGGAATAACAAGGAGGGATGATGCTCTTCCCAAACGTTTAATGGAGCAACCGCATCCAGATGGCCCCTCGAAGGGCAAAATTGTAACTCGTGAAATGCTAAACAAGATGCTGGATGACTACTACAAGCTCAGAGGATGGAACAAGGACGGGATACCCACTGAAGAGAAAAAGCGTGAACTCAACTTACTCTCTTTATAATATCTTTTTAATTTGCGGGACAAAGGTCTAATCCTATTCATAGAATTTATGTCAAAATTCAATGTTCAATATTTTCTACTCCAGTATTGATTTCAAGTTGTTGATGCTTTCAGTAATTTTTTCGATAGATTCAATCACCAAAACATTGTTGTAAGACGTTTCTTTTAGAATTTCTACAAACCTCCTCCAATTCACAGTTCCGTAGCCTATGCCTAAATGCTCATCCTCCTTCCCGCGGTTATCATGGACATGAATATGCACAACTTTGTTTGAAAAAGTTTTAAGGAAAAGCTCTATCTGCCCGTTTAGGTTTGCATGTCCAACGTCGAGAGCTAAACCAATTCCTACGTCGACTTCTTCGTAGAATTTTTTGAAGTGTTCTACGCTCTTCATTAGGAAGGGGTAAGGCTCTGGAACATTTTCTATGGCTATTTCTACACCATTTTTTTGCGCAATTTTGTAAAGTATCCTTGCAGTTTCACAGTTTTGAATCCAGTCAAGCTCGGGATAAAACATGCTTATGCCTGTTTTCAAGCCCGGATGGAAAACCCAAACATGCGCTTCCAATAGGCTTGCAAAGTGTATGGATTTTTCTAATCGCTTAATCATAGCGTTTAACAAGAATTTGGACGGTGACGCAATGTTTATGTCTGCAAAGGGTGCATGAACGGAAAACTGTAGGTTGTAGCGTTTTCCAACCTCTTTCAGCTTTAAGGTTTTTCTTTTGTTTAGAGCATGAAGGCCATCGTCAACTATTTCTACGTGGGTGACCTCCGTGTTTGTTATGTATTTGAGCATTTTGTTGAAGGGTTCGCTTAGGCAGTGTAGCATTGAAATTCCAACTTTCATTTATCTCACCCTATTTGCTGCTGTTGTTTAATATTTAGTGGCTGTTTTTCTGGTTTTTATAATTTGAGGGTAAAGGTGTTCTTTAAATTCAATTAATGGTTAAGAATCTTGGATGAGCAAGGTTTTTATTTGTTTTGGGTGACTATTTTGAGTAGTCACCCAAGGTGGTAATTTCGTGCACCCACCTAAACGACGTTGTACGAGGAGGGTGTAACGAAACGTCTAGGCAGACTTTTAAACCGTTAAACATCGGAAGGGTTATGGTTTTCGATGAAAAACAGAAAATTTATGGTTTCGCCATCGAATCAAGGGTAGAGAAGGGGAACCTTAGAAAATTGGCTGAGTTGGCAGAGAGTTTTGGCATAATAATCCGTTACATACAGTTTTCCATGGAGGATGCTGGCAAACCAGCAGTAAACGTTATATCCTTTCTAGATTTTTCAAGAGCAAAAGTAACCCCTGAGGAAACTTTGGAGATTCTCAAGAAGAGCTACGATTTTGTCAAAAATGTGAAAATAATAAAGCCTCAAGGAAAATGTGTAATCTTTGACAACTATTTCTTCCCATTAATCACCGCTGGTGAAAGGGCTGTTGTTTTTAGAAGAAGTGTTTATGAAGCCCTTTTCAACGGCGTAAGGGAAAAGTTTGGAACAGCTGGCGAAGCCATGCTTTATTATCAGGGCTTCAGTATGGGTGCCGAAATCTTTGATGATTATATGGACATTGTAAAATCAAACAAGCTCGAAGACGTGATTGAAGTTGCTAAAGCCATGAACATGACCCTCGGTTGGGGCGTGATCGACAAGGTGGAAATAGATACGGAAAAGGGACGCGCAAAACTGCGGATTTACCAGAGTTATGAATGTGAATTGAGTAAAAAAGAAAAGCCGCAAAGCCAATTTTATAGAGGCGCAATTGCCGGAATATTTGCTCGATTTTTCGGAAAGGACGTGGAAGTTAAGGAAACGAAATGCATCGCCATGGGTGATCCGTACTGCGAATTCGAAATTAAAGCGGCATCGTGAAGTCCCTTAAAAATTTTATATTCACAATTAAACTTTATATTGAATGATGGGGCGCGTAGGCGCCTATGACTGGTGAAGGGAAAGGCAAGGTTGTAGACAGAGGTAAGAGGTATCATAAAATTTTCATTTACATACCAAAAGAGGTTTCATCGGATACGAGCTTTCCTTTCAAAGTTGGAGAGGACGTGACTGTGAGAATTGACGGCGAGAGGCTTGTGATAGAAAAACGTCAACAACAAGCCAAGGGCCAAATAGCATAAACTGAATCTTTATACTTTTGGTCGCAGATACTTAATTGGGACAGTTATGGTGGAGGAAAAAGATGTAGTTGAATTTCTCAAAACACGGGAGGCTGGGGCTTCTCTAAGCGAAATTGCTGAAGGGTTAGGTATCCCAAAATATGGACCGAACTCAGCTTATGCGATTCTTCAAACTTTGAAAAATAAGGGAATTGTGGAACGGAAGGGTGAATTGTGGGCGCTCACGGAGGAGGTGAAACCTAAATTTATTGAGAAAACACCTATGGAAACTCCGACAATAAAACCCGTTGAAGGGCCTATTCCAAAAGCTGAAACTGCTGTTGTGGCTCCTGAAATTGAAAGTCTAGTTAGGGCCATGGCGCAGACACTGGCCGAGGCTATGAAAACCGCTAGAATGCCAGCAGACGAGTGGGAGCTTGCCACAAAACCCATGACAGCAGAAATCCGCGAAGGAAAAGAGAAACTTGAGGCTTTCGTGCTCCGGCCAGATGAGGCTGTTGAAGCAAAAAAGCCTTTGCTGGGTTTTTCAACAGGCACTTTTCTAGATAACCTGTTTTTGACGCCGGAGGGGAAAGGTTTAGGCGGCATCCCTATTTGTGGACAATTTGCCATAACAGGTTTGCCCGGCGCCGGCAAATCAATTCTTGTTGAGGAGATAGCCGTAAGAGTAGCAGCTTCTGGCAGAAGGGTGCTTTACGCGACAGCTGAAGATACTTGGAAAAGCGCTACACCCCGCTTTGATTTGCAGTCTAGACTTAAACAAAAAGCCGACATTTTAGGCCTGGACTGGGAGAAAATACGGCAAAACCTTTTTGTTTTGGATACGGTGGCTTATCCGGAGCTCCGTGACTGGAACACCTTCGCCGAAGCATACCGCTATGTAGCTGAAAAAGAGAAAATTGAATTAGCCATAATCGACTCTGTCACGGTGCTTGAATCTTATCGCGGCGCCCTCAAATACCGTGTCATGGAGTTGGCCCGCTATAACCAAGTGCATGGCATAACCGCTTTGTATGTGAACCAGCGAAGCTCCGAGGTTTGGGATAGCTATGACATGGCTGGGGGCATAGGTTTAGCCCACAATTTGGATGGAACAATAATAGTGGATTACGGACGTGTCTATTGGTATGACCAGCAAGTAGATTTAGGCGTTGAAAGAGGCGATTTTGTCCGCATAGTCCGTGTTTTGGACTGTAGAATGTGCAATTTTGAACGTCGAAGAATAAGGGTTGACATAACAAAAGACGGTTTCTTAAGGATTGTTGAACCGCTTAGTAAAACATCTGAAGAGGAAAAATAGTTGGGTAGCTGGCAAGAGCCATGTCAATAGTTAAGCCGCCGACCATAAAAGAGTTGATTGAGGCGTATGGCTCTCCAAAAGAGGCTGTTTTAAGGCTTATTGAAGCTGGTTTTTCTCCTGAACAGATCGAGTGGCGGACTGGCATACCCTACTATTTGATACGCCTCTACATGGATGGTGTGCAGCCCAAAAAGGATGTGCCTTTCGCGAAAATTGTTGAGGTTTACGAGCGTTTGGCTGTTCTCCGCGGAAAAAAAGGCAAAGAAACAGAGCTATCCAAATTTTTCCACGATCCTGCTTTACCTCTCGAGGTTAAGGCTCGTTTTGCCCTTGGAATACTAACAGAAGAAAGCTTGAAAGTTGGTCCTGGACTAGTTGAGAGAAGTATAAGTCTTGCTACAGGTGCTCCCTTAAGCGAGGTTAAAAAGCTCATGATAGATTATGGCGAACACGGTGAGGTTGCATATCTCCTTAAAAAGCCTATGGAAGCTTCCCTTTCCGTCAACGAGATCTATGAGGCTATTAGGTTCCTGCCAAAATTAAAGGGCGTTAAAGAACGCGAGCTTTATGTCTCTAGTCTCTTGCGGATTAGTACGCCCTTAGAGGCAAAGTACATTGTTAGGCTACTTTTGGGCGACTTGAAGCTTGGCTATCACGCGAGCACGGTTATGCGAGCTGCAGCCAAGGCATACAATGTTCCAGTGGAGCTTATTCAAAGCGCCTGCGCTATCGTTGGTTTAGCTGAAGGTATAAGTTTGGCTTCTGAAGGACTGCTTAAACTTGCAGAGGTGAAGATTCGCCCAGGCCAGTTCATTAAACCTCAACTGGCCCACCTTTACGAGCCGGATAGGGTTGTCTACCCGGTTAGGGCTGAGTACAAGATTGATGGAAGTCGTCTTCAAGTGCACAAGTGGGGCACTCAGATATGGCTTTTCTCAAGGCGCGGCGTAGAGAAATCGCAGACGCTTCCCGAAATTATAGAGATAGCCAAAACATTCAAGGCTCAAAGCTGTATTGTAGACGGTGAAGTTTTCGCCGTGAACCAGAACGGCAACCCTTTACCCTTCCAGGCTATGCTTGAAAGAACAGTGCCAAGGGAACTCACATCTAAAGAGCTTGCCGAAAGAATGGCTAAGGTTCGCGTAACTTACGGAGCCTTTGATATTCTATTCTTAAACGGGAAAGAGCTCATCGAGTTGCCACTTTCCGAGAGGCGCAAATACCTTTTGGAAGTTGTTCCACCGGAGTTTTTGGCTGAAGGTTTTGAATGCCAAAACGAGGTTGAGTTGATGCGCTTTTACGATGAGGCTCTAAAGAGGGGCTATGAGGGCATCGTAGTTAAAAACTTGAATTCGCCCTACGAGATTGGGCAACGCACCTACACTTGGCTAAAGCTAAAACCTGAACGTGACACCATAGACTGCACAATCGTGAAAGCCTTGTATGGAAAGGGCAAACGTGCAGGCCTGTACTCGTCTTTCCTGCTGGCGGTGCGCGACTCCAAAGAGCGTAAACTCTACACCATCGGTAAAGTCTCTAACTTGCCGGAGCAAACCATGGAGGGCCTCACAACAATCATCGAGAGGACAAAAACGGTTGGAGACGATGAGGGTGTATTCGTGAAACCAATGGTGGTTGTGGAGGTGACGTATCAAGAGATTCAAGAGACAGATGAGTACACGAGCGGTTATGCATTGCGCGTGCCGAAAATAGTGCGGTTTAGAATAGACAAAACGGTTGAGGAAATAGACACTATTGAGAAGCTTAGAAAACTGTATGAGTTGCAGTATGAACGCTTCCCAATACAATCTATTTAAATAGCTGTTGGGTGTAAAACAAAATTATGTGCAAGCCATGCAAGCTTTTTTAGAAGATTCTTCGCAAGGAGAGTGGTTGCTGGACCAAGCTTATGTTTGCTGTGCTTTTGCTTTGTTCTTTGCGGGTTCCGATGGCAATTTCTATAAACTCTTTGATTGTATAGTTTGCAAACTCCCATGTTGGCCTTCCGTACCGCAGTCCAGTACACGTTGAGTCCACGTAAACGTAAAGAAGTTTGCCAAGATATGGATAGGCAGCTTCTCTTGCATATCCATATCTTGGAGATGTTAGAATCTTAAAGGGCCAGAGTTTACATGCTATAGGTTTCATATGTTGTAACCCACACAAGTGCATGTTTGAAAGTCTATAGAGAAATATGCATGAGCCGTCGCTTTTCCGCCTCAAATAAAGCTTGTTTAAGCCTGTGGCTGTCGTTTCCACTCCAAAGTTTTTAACTATGTTTAGCCATTCTTGGAAGTTTAGAACTACACTGTAGGCTTTGCAGCATAAACCACACGTGTTACATCTCCAGTCTGCAACATGCTGCCATGGAACAAACAACATTTCCTGCATTGGCTCCCACGATGCTCTTTTTGTATCAATCTTTGAAGGAAACACGCCTGAATTTAAAAGTTATTTTGCCAGTCACGCAGATAATTTAAGCTTCTAAGATTTTGTCAACCTTTTCTGTATAGGTAGATGGTGTGGGATGGATATCCCAGTTTCGGGTTTTCGCAGAAATTCTCAACTTTGAGGGGTTTCCAACCTACAATCTCATAGTCGTGAGAAACTACTCGAGCACCGGATTTAAGTTCAGCTTCGAGTTTTGGCCTTATCTTCTCGTTGGCGCTTGTCGTCAAATACAGAAATACAACATCTGCTGAGGATAGGTCAACGTTAAACATGTCGCCGTTAACTATGGTTACTCTGTCTTGAAGGCCCTCTTCATAAACGCTGCTTAAGGCTTTTTTAGCAAGATCTTCGCGGAGTTCAACACCGACAGCTCTTGCTCCAAAATCTTTTGCGGCCATTATAACGGTTCTACCGTCTCCAGCACCTAGGTCAAAGAATACTTCTCCGGGTTTTAGCTGTGCCAGAATAAGCATGTGACGGACGACTGGTAAGGGTGTTGGGACGTAAGGAGCTATGAACAGTTTGGGAAGCCTCCCTTTTCCGGATTTAGCAGTGTCTCTTTTCTAATTTTTAAAATTTTCTGATTCTAGGCCACGTAGGTTTCCCTTTTTGGCGTTGGTCTTCTAGACTCACCGCATTTCATGGCGCTTTGGGCGCACAGCTCTAAATATTTTTCCTCGTCTCCGGAGCCAACAGCTTCGGCTGCCTTGCGGCAAAGCTCGCTAGGTTCTTCGCATCCCTCTTCCCTGCATAAGCCTGAAATGTAGAGGCAGATTTCCTGCACATCTTTAGGTTCTAAGACAGCTCTGTTTGTGCGAATTAGTAGGCAAAGCTCCCTTGCCAAAACACAGTTTTTCACATACTTGATCCTATTCAAGACTTCTTCACGGAGTCTTCTTCGACTTATCTCCAAATTCTTATCTCCACACTTCTAGAGAGCTACTTTGCTCACCCAGATTAACGTAGTCTCCCATTTAAAAGTTGTTGTAAGTCTCTTGAATTTTCACCAGAATCTTTTGCTTATGGCTTTGCGTTCTGCTTCTAAGACAAGCTCGTAAAATTTATCATCAAGCCGTGTATTCTTTTCAAGAACTTCTTTCACGTCTTGGGGTTGAACTTTTCTGGCACAGAGGGCCACCGCAGCTGCTTTTCCATACTTTTCTATTAAGCGGGCGGTTTGAACAGCCTGTCTTTGTAATTTTTCTTCGCTTTTAGTCAGTTTTTCGCCTTTCTTCTCGATGAGTGGCAAAACTTTTTCCTCTTCCTCTTTCAGAAGCCCCAAAGCTTCAGATCCACACTTGGGACATTTGGGTTTCGCTGGTAAGTCTTTGATGCGTATCATGTCAGCGTAGCTCCAACAGTTTGTGCAGATGAATACACATGTCTCGTTCAATAACCTTGCCTTAGCAGACTCGACAAGCACGGCATGCATCCGTTCGGGTGGAATCAAATCTGTTTTCATGCTTACGCGTTCAATGCCAACCCGCGCGACTGGTGTGGCTGTGCCACTGGTTTCAACTTTTTCTACTGTTATTTCGCCCTTGCGTATTTTCTCCAAAACTTGGACAAGCCTTTTAACATCCAAGTCTTTGAGGAAAACCTCTTTTAGGGCCTCTTCGAATATTGGGGTTCCCTCGAAACTTTTGAGAAGTCTTTGGAGGCTTACATTACTAAAGTCCGCCCACTTTTCAAGCGCGCCAAAGCGTCTCGCCACATGAATCAAGCGTCTCTTAAAAAGCCCGGTCTTAACCGTGGCTCTTGTTAGGCTATCTCTAACATTTTGTTCTTCCATAAAAGCCATTTCATTGATCAGCTCGACTATTTGGTCGGCGCTCGCTGCGCACATGGTTTGTATGAATATGCGGTATGGATCATGCTGAACAACAACGCTATAACCAATCCTTTCGGAGAGCAGTTGCCCAATAAGTTGGGCTAAAGCCCTATTAACAAGAGAGCCAAAATGAGAATGAACAATTACGAAATCTTCCCAACTCTCAACTATTATTCGCTTATCTGTTGGAACAAGCAGTCCAGCGGAAACTTGTTCAACGGTTTCAGCCAAAGCATCCAAAATGGTTTCCTTGTCGGCTGGATACTGTTCGCTAAGCTTAGCAGCAACTTCTTCGGGTGAAACCCTCTTGCATATTTGTTCTTCAACAAAGCCTCTTATTGCGCCGACTTCTTGAGCTACCTCAAAAGGCACAGGAATTTCTTCGCCTATCCAGCTTGGAATCGCCCCGGTTGGGTCGTCTACTGGTTTGACGTAAACCTTGTCGCCTGAAATGTGGATGATTCGCCACGGGCTTCCGCGGATTATGAATTTTATTCCGGGTTTACCATATTCCGCCATGAAAGCCTCATCTAAAATGCCCACAGCCGAGTTTGCTGTCTCATCAATCACCAAATATTGTTTCTCTTCTGGAATCATGGACAAGTTATCAAAATAGTATTCAAAAAGTGCCCTTGTCCTCCGCGGTTTTAAAGCGACCTTATCCTCGAAGGAAACCCAAGCCAGTCTTGGAAAACGGTCATGCATATACCGTAAAATTTTTTCAATATCCTCCATGGTTAAATCCATATACGGATAGGCTTTCCTAAACATTTCAAGGATCTCGCCAAACTCCAGCCTCTTTTGTTTTAGGAGAAGCCCTGCAATTTGGTGCGCTAAAGCGTCGTAGGGCTTCGGTGGAATATCAACAGGCTCTAAATCCTCTTTCAAAGCGCGTCTTGCTATAGCTAACGCCTCCAAAGTATCATCGGAATCCATGGTGATGATTACTCCTTGGGCTATGTGGCCTATTCTGTGGCCACTTCTGCCAACCCGCTGTATTAGCCTTGTAACTTGGCGGGGGCTCATGTACTGAATGACCAAGTCTATGCGGCCCACGTCTATACCAAGTTCAAGGCTACTTGTGCAAACTAGTCCTTTGAGTTCACCATTTTTTAGGCCTTTTTCAGCGGCTATACGTGAGGGCTTAGCTAAAGAGCCATGATGTATAGAGACTGGGAAGTCTATATCCCAAACCTTAAAGCGGCTTGCCAAAACCTCCGAAATAGCCCTAGTATTCGTGAAAAGTAGCACAGACTGGTGGCGGCTAATATAGTCGCGGATAACCCTGAGCCTAGCCGCGACCTCGGGATGCGTATAAAGTCTTTCAGCTAGCTCAAAATCTTCAGGCTTAGGCTTTGGATAAAGGATTTTCAAACGCATTTTTCTGGCAACCGGAACCCGCACAATCTCCACTGAACGGCCGTTTCCAACAAGAAACTGGGCAACTTTCTCTGGGCTGCCAATGGTAGCGGATAACCCTATAACTTGGAAGTCTTTTCCGACTATGGCGCGTAGCCTTTCAAGGCTTAGGGCAAGCTGGCTTCCCCGTTTACTGTCTGCCATTTCATGTACTTCGTCAATTATCACCCAACGCACGTGCTGCAAGTGCTTCCTCATAACCCAACCGACTAAAATAGCTTGCAATGTCTCTGGAGTCGTAATTAAAATATCCGGTGGGCTTCGCGCCTGTCTTGCACGCTCACGTGTCTCCGTGTCACCATGCCTAACTGCCAACTTGATGTCTAGGTTGTTGCACCACCATTCTAGGCGCTCCAGCATATCACGGTTTAAAGCCCTCAAAGGCGTGATGTAAAGCACTTTTATACCTGGAGGCTGAGGCTCCTGTAAAAGCATGCTTAAAACTGGTAGAAAAGCGGCTTCAGTCTTGCCAGTAGCTGTCGGTGAAATAAGCAGGACAGTCTTCCCCTCAAGAATAAGCGGAATGATCTTTTCCTGCGGCTCTGTTGGTTTTGAGAATCCCCTCTGCTCAATCAAGCGGCGAACAGGCTTGACTAAAAGGTCAAAAGCGTTTCTAGGCTGTTCTTTCAAGACGTGGTTAACCTCAAACTCTGTTAGAATAGCGTGAAACCAAATGTAAAAGCATTTTGCACAACAACCAGCATATAAAATGACAATTAGCTATTGGTTGGGCGTCATTTTTGCTTTTTACGTAAAATTCCAACAACAGGGAACCTTTTAAGAACATCTTCGCCATGAGGTGCTTGCTTCAATGCTTCTGTCAAATCCACACCGGCTATGTGGAGAGCTTGATGTTTCCCGTTCTTCCATAGAAAACTGGTTGACACGTCGTAAACTTTTCCCTTGTATGCTATATAAGCTGGTTTTCCGTTTTTGCCGTCATATTTGGCGAGTTCCTTTGGTGTAAACTTTTTCATTTTAATCCTACCTTCATGCGAACAGCGAGTCGAGCAGCATCATAACGATAAAGCCTACTACAAGGCCGAAAGTTGCTTGTCTCTCAAAACCTTTTCTGTGGCTTTCCGGTATTATCTCATCGCTTACCACAAAGAGCATAGCCCCAGCGGCGAAGGCAAGCGCCCAAGGCAAAAACTGATGAAAAACAGATACAAGCGCAACACCTAACAATCCTCCAATAGGCTCAACCAAGCCAGTTAATGTGCTGTATCCAAGAGACTTTCGCTTGCTGTATCCCTCTCTTAACATGGGCAGTGCAACCGCCAAGCCTTCAGGCATGTTCTGAAGTCCAATGGCCACAGCAACTACAAGCCCGGCGGCTATGTCTCCTGTTCCGAAGCTTACTCCAACCGCCAAGCCTTCGGGAAAATTGTGAATTGTAACAGCTAACGTGAAAAGCCAGACTCTCGAAAGTTTGGAGGGATGCCCTTCTTCACCTAATGCTGGATGAAAATGGGGAACAAGACGATCTGCTAAGTGCAAGACCATAGCGCCCAAAACGATTCCGAGAACAGCAACCCATATGCCGCCAACACTTATGGCTGGAATTAGAAGGCTGAAGAATGTTGCAGCAAGCATTACCCCAGCAGAGAATCCAAGCATCACATCCAACAACCTATCTGAAAAATTTCTAACAAACAACACTGGAAGAGCTCCCGCACCAGTAGCCACACCTGCTAACATACTAGCTGCTGAACCAAACCAGATAGCCTCTGAGCTCATATTTCAACACGGATCATTATGAAAAGTATATTGCTGTGTATATAAAAAGGTGGTTATAGTGGCTGGTATGCGGCTCATCTATTTCAGGAATTTTGAAACGAATGGTGAGGTTTCGCCTCTACGCATGAAGTGTCCAGACGGGCCTTCGCCTAAAAATTCAGAGAACCAAGACTCATGCTCGATTTCCTCGTTTAGAATCGCCAAGGACAGGTCGTATGTTCGGTGATCTTTCCCTGCGGTCATATTACAAATATGAGTGTATCCCCTTACAGCGCATCTTTCTGCTTCCACCAAAACCTTTAGCATTTCCTTAACATTGGCTGGATCCTTTGGCAGTTTAGCCGGCGGACACGCCGACATATCATGAAAAACTTTCATGTCTTCTGGCAGTTTACCTCCCAACTCGTATATGCGGGGCACAAGCGCCTCAAAATGGTTGCGATCTTCAATACGGGCAACCTCCGCAATCTCCTTTATAGTTTCACCTTCAAGCCCGATGAGATTACACCTCAGAATCGTGTAATAATAGTAAGTTGTAAGCTCCGCCGCCGCATTCTTCACAAGCAACTCAACCAACTGATCAACATTTATCCCAGCCTTCTCCACCATCTCCCGCGCCACCCTCGCCATTTTATCACCTCCAATTAAATCAGAAATAGTAATGTTGCCACAACCTAATATCTCTTTGTTCGGATTATAAACTATGGCGAAAATAACTAGTAAAGCAAAATGTGCTATTCTAACAGCTTTTTCTTAGCCTTTTCATACTCCTCTCTCGTTATCGCCCCAATGTCGAGCAGTCTTTTAAGCCTTTCAAGCTGGTCTACTATGGTTTCCGCTGGCACAGTCGCGGCTGGAGATTGTTGCGGATGCAGTGTTCGCAAAATGGTTTTTTCAGCTATCTTTTCCACCGATGCTGCAATTTTCTGTTGTTGGAAGACTTCACGCCATTCAGTTATTTTGCTCACTAGGATTTCTCTGGCTTTGGATGGTTCAAGGATATCCCAGAACATGTTACTTTTGCTCTTAACTATGGTGGGTGTGGCTGTTCCCCCTCCAACCATTATGCCTTTTCCAACAGCTGCTCCTCCACCTACATATCCAACTTCAAGCCCTGTGGTTGTTATGAACACCAATGAGCCGCAATTGAATATTCTTGCTAAAAGTCCTTGCATTATGTGCACGTCCCTAATCTGGTCGAAAGTTATTTCTCTAGAATAGCTTCCGAAAAACCATGACTTCTCTATGCGGACAGATTTTTCAGTTATAGAATACGTGTAGGCTTTCTTGTTGAAATAGTAAAGCGGGAAGAATACAAAGCAGAAAACAAGCCAGATCGGAATGAGTAGCGGAACATAAAGAAACGCACGGCTCAAGAAGATGATGGTAACAACCACGAAAACTATGACAAATTTGACAAGGGTTTTCTTCATAAAAGGCTTGCTGCTCCAGAGAACAGACATACAATCACCAGCCTTCCTCAGCTTAATATCAGCAATCAAAAATTTAAGAGTACCCCTTCAATATTCCATAAATGTCCTTAAGTGTTCTCTCAGCCTTATCGTCTGGAAAAGAATCCTAACCCTTTTCAGATTATTTTTCAACAGACCTACTGTTTCAACGGGAACCATGTGACTTTACGGGGGGCTTCAATGGTCAGAGGGTGGAGATAGTCCTATAACCTAAAAGTTCCCATGGCAATCAATCTGAATCAAAAGCATCTTATAGCGGGATGATTCAAATGCAATATTGCAAATATTACATGAATATGCCTTTTAAAATTAACTTTTTAGAATAAAGTTTATTTTCATTCATAAAAAATTTATATAGAACTTTCCAAAAATTTTCAACAAACACTCTATGCACGAAGGCGCGAAACCTTGCAAACAGAAATACATTATGTTCCAAAACCTCTGGAAGAACTTTCAGCGGATGAGCTCCGCAGGAAAATTGTCATAGGCAAGGTTATGACTAATACTTTAAGTTACTTAACTAGAGAATTCGTTAAAAATGGTTTTCAGTGGTTGTTGCCTGTGGTTTTTTCAAAATCAACAGATCCCCTATGGCCTGATCCAGGATCCTCGATAGAAAAGAGAATAGAGGTGGAAATTTACGGGGAAATAGTTAGACCCACCCTAAGCATGATTGTCCACAAAATGGTTGCCTGTTCATTGGCGTATCCTAAGCTTTTTACACTTTCACCAAATGTTAGAATTGAAAGGAAGGATAGAGTCCACACTGGGATCCACGCCTATGAATTCACGCAACTTGACTTTGAGATAAAAGGCGCCACTTCGGACGACATAAGAAAATTTGTGGAGGAAATTTTATGTGGACTGCTAGGAAGCTTACGAAAAGTTTTGCGGGAGGAACTAGACTGTCTAGGAAGGTATAATTGCCTGAAAGTGCCAAGCGCGCCATTCAAAGTTTACGAAATGAAAGAACTCGAGGAAAAATACGGCGGCAATTGGGAAAGAGCAGTGGTACAAGAAGCTAATGAACCATTTTGGGTTGTAAATATTCCCAGGGAATTCTATGACTTTGAGGACTTTGAAACGGGCAAATGGGACAACTATGACCTCTTCCTTCCAAAGTTCGGCGAAGTGTTATCTGGGTCAAGAAGGGAATGGGAATATCATAAAATCGTTAAGAAACTGGACAGGGATGGAGTGAGAAAAGAAAACTTCAAATTGTTTCTACAGTTAGCAAAAGAGAACAAAATATGTCCATCTGCCGGTGCCGGAATAGGCATAGAGAGACTTGTAGCTTGGATAGTTGGAGCCAGGCATATAGGCGAAGTGCAACCATTTCCCAAGATTCCGGGGATAGTATACGATCTGTAAACTTAGCATGGCATACTGTGGAAAAACTATGCGAAACATCAACCCAAGGCTCATCAATTAATTTACGGTGAAAAAGCCGAGCTCTGAAATCCTGCTAAAACATTTAATTGCAGCGTAACCTCAGATAAAATAAATGCCTACACCATGTAGCTGCATTTTCAAACAATATTTAACACTTGCGGTTGTCAAGGAAATAACACTTAGACATTAATTTAGTGGGCCGAACCATGTGCAATTAAAAATTGAGCGAGTTTCATCTCTAGTTTAAACAACTTTCAAATGTATAGTTTGATCGACATTACGATCATAGAATTTGGTTTATAACAAAAATTTATTAGATGCCATTACCCCTTTAACTAAAGGGACAATCTGAAGATCAGGGTGTGAGGTCCGTTAATTATTTGATTGCCACAGAAATAATAGTCTTAGTTGATTTTGATTTTATAATATGCAATATACCTAACGTACGTGCCGGACGGGACGACTCTAACATTAAAGAGGTTGGCGTTGAGTGGATATGCGATTATTCAAAGGCAAGAGAAGCTGGCTGGCCAGTATCGGATCTTAATTATGCTGATGATAATGCTGAACAATTTTACCAACTGTTGATAAATATAGGATGAAGTGGCTTTCATTTTGGCAATGACATGGCTTGGGAGTCTGATTTTGAGAAACCCGCCGTAGGTGGATTTGATTACGTGTGGATCGACAGAGTAGACTTTGCATGCTTCTACGGTCATGGAGCTAAAACATTCTTTCTATTCGGGACAAATCACGATGCGGATGGAGTTTTTGAGTGGAGAGTAGACTGGCATTACGAAGCCCGAATGGGGAGATCAGGACCTAGAGTGGATAGTCCTTCATGCATGCGAGTGCCTCGACGAATACCAAATTAAGTGGTGGTTTGAACCAGTTTTTAAAGGAATTCACATAGTAACGGGCTTCCATACAATAGCATATGATCGAGGGGCTTATCCTGAAGAAAATACGGGGTTTATTTTTGCACCGTATCTGACTGGCCAGAATCCATACGTGCCTTTACCACCACAGAAAATAGCAGATGCATGGAAGAGAGCCACTAAAGATACTCAGCCATCGGGTATATATATGGGGCATGGCTGTCTGCAAAGGTTACGATCAACGGCGTAGTACATACATACAGTTACGAGGAGTATCTGCCCGGATTTGGCACAGTGCTTCCCGATGGCATTCTTATAGATTTGGTATATGACAAGAGGTAAGGAGATATGAAGAGGTTAATGAAAGTTGTGTTGTCGGCTGCGCTTATGGTAGTGTTGGCGTTAACTTGTGTAGCTATATTGTTTACGCTAAAGTATTTGCCTTTTAATTTTAATTCTTCGGGCTCATTGGGTGGAAGTTTAAAAGTCAACTTAAACTGTTCACTTACAAGCTTTCCAAGCGAGGTGCCTCGTTTAAAGGTTGTTATGCATTCAACGATCACTAAGGATTTTGTGGTAAAAATATAGCAAGAGATCTTTTTGGTGTTTTCGGTGAGGTTGTAGAGGGACCTAAGACCTTTAGTGTTGTGGGTGATGGAAAGGTATTAACAATATATAAGTCAGGAGGGATCAGTTATTCCACTGAAGAAACAGAGGAAAATCTGAAAGGCTTTACATTTGAAGGAACATGGTCTGAAGCCAGAAAGATTGCTGAGAACTTTTTAGAAAAGATGAGAACTTATGGACTTTGGCCGAAGAATCCGCTTATGTCGATAGAATTTAGAGAAGTCGGATGGGCTGGCTCTCGTAAGGTGTTCTTTCCGAACGGAACTGTTAAGGAAGAGCAGAATTTCGGTCCAAGTGTGGGCTTTTGGCTTAAGTTTGATGGCTATAAGTTATGGGGACCGGGTGCTGATTTTGGTGTGGCGATCGGAAAGGGTGGAAGAATATTTAGTGCCGAATTGTTCTGGAAGGATGTTGAGGTTGAGGGAAAAACTAGGGTTATAACTCTTGAAGATGCTTTAAAGAGGCTCACTTCAGAGAAAATATTGGAAGTAGTTGACTGTATAACAATTAACAGTATTGAACTTGCATATCATGCATATGCCCCTGGAGTTGAACAAGAATATTTAGAACCCATCTATCTATTCGACTGCACACTAAACAATGAATATAACTCCTACCTTTACGTTTCAGTCCCATAGAACAGCAACAATAAACCGTCTGCATTTATTGCGTTTACACAACATAGTGGGCCGGACCGTATGCAATTAAATAATTAAGTGAGTCCTTTTTAGAGTTTTCTTATTTTTCCTGGTTCTGGCTGGTATATTTGGCCTTGTTGTGTTAGTCGCCATATGGCTGTTTCTACAGCCGCCTTTTCCAGGCCTTCTTCTTCGTAGGCTTGTTTGACTATTTCTTCTATTGGGATTGTTTGGTTTGGGAGGTTTTCCATAAGCCATTTCATGGCTTGGCTTATGCCTTTCGTCTGTATTGTTTGTGGTTTCCAAAGCTCTTTTCTTGGAAGGGTAGCTACTTCTGACTGAAGTGTTTGGGTGTTTATTGGGGCTTGCTTTGTTTGGGGCTGGTAGTCCATTAGGGTTATGGTTGGCGTGGCTTTCTCCTTTAGCAGTTCTGGCAGTTTCCTGTTTAGTTGGCTTATTATTCGTTTCATTTTTCTTGCTCTTGAAATGCTTGACCAGTAGAAGGCCTCGTCAACAGTGTCTTCAGCTATTAGGATTGTTACTTTTCCTGCTACTCGTCTTCCTGTTCTGCCCCTGCGCTGTATGTAGCGTATCTCGCTTGGAACAGGCTCATAGAAAACTACGTGGTCCACTTCCGGAATATCTAGGCCTTCTTCAGCTATGCTTGTAGCCACCAAAACGTTTGTTTCTCCGCTTCTAAGCTTTTCAAGCACTTCACGCTGCTGTTCCTGGCTCATTCCAGGGTCGCCTTCCCTCTCCCCTTGACCAACGAAACGTTCAACCCTAAGCCTAGAATTGTTGTTTAGATTTTTTAGAAGAGTGTTTACCGTGTCGCGGTACTGTGTAAAAACGATAAGCCTCGAGTCAGGCTTGGCTTGAAGCTGCGCCTCCAAAACTTTGACAAGCTCATTTACTTTCGGGTTTTGTGTTGCCATGCAACTTCTAAGCGCTTTTCTAGCCTCTATAAAAAGCGGATCGTTTAGGATTGATTTGTGGCCTTTGCTTCCCTCCATAGCCATACGCCTTAGAGACTTTTCAATGAACGCTTCTAGAGTTTCTGGGCCTTGGGATTCTATTAGCTCTATCATGTGGGCTATGCTTAGGGCTGCTGTTGCTTCCACTTTAAGCTGGTATAGGTATCCGCCTTCTCCGCCTCCAAGCCTACGCTGCAATTCTTCGTTAAGCTCAACGAGATCCCGCCTAGTAATGAAGGCTGGCTGCTTGTCTGTTAAAACGCCTAAGGCTTGTAGCCCCTTAACGCGTTCAACAAGAATCTGCCTAAGCTTGTCCCTAACAGCCAAATACTGTTCCGGAGGCTTTACACGGCGCCATTCAACCTCTATGGGCTGTATGTAGGGCTTAACGTCCTTATCCTCGTCTGTTCGATGCTCTATGGCTGCTATGCCCAAATTCCTGCAAACTTCAGCTATCTTTTCTTCGCTTCCTCCTGGAG